>NC_017242.1 GCF_000223215.1 Brachyspira intermedia PWS/A | reverse complement strand
CCAGCAATAAAGATTTTAAAAGTTTAATGTCTTTTAAGCTGGTTTGTTAGTAAAGCCTTTCGGAATACTTTTTAATATTTGACTTCAAAAACTATGAAAGGCAACTAAAAAGCTAAAAAATAAATTAAAATAACTGCTGAGGCAATAAAATAATACCATTTAAAACGCTTGTATTTGCCTCATATAGCATTTTTATATTTTAGCTTGTATTTTATAGTCTTTTTTAATTTGATAGCCTTAAAATTGAAATATTAAGCAAATAGAGGCATTCTAATTTAATACTATGCTTTTTATTTTTGCTTTATTCTCAGTATATTTAATGTTTGATAATTTCATAATCAAAATGTTACTTTCTCGGGTAACATTTTAATCAATCTAATTTAATCTAGTATAGAATAATTTATAAGCTATCTATTTGCTTTATATTTGCCTCATACAAAGACTTTTTATATAAAAACAATAAAACATACTAGTACAATAAAAAAAGCCTTAAAATAAGGCTTTAAGAGTGAATAAAGAAAAACAAAAAAGATAATTCTTAATAGTTGCCTTTCAGTATGAGAAATCAAAAAATAAAAGACATTCCGAAAGGCTTTACTAACAAGCCGACATCAAAAACATTAAATATTAAAAGACATTATTGTCGGTGCGTTAGTCTATAAATTTTCAAAATAAATAACGCCACTTTTTGAGAATAAAAAAAACGCTTTAATAAATATAATATTCTCTCTCTCTTTTTATTTTTTTAAAAGTTTATTAATAGTTATATTATAGCTTTATTATATATATTATATTATTAATAATTTTTTACTATACCCTTAAATAATATTAGAATAATCCTATAACAATTTATAAATATACTTATAGTAAAATAAGCATATATATATAATAAAAAATAAATATACCTATAGTAATTTAATCATATATGTATATGAATAAATAATAAATATGTATATCATAATAAAACTATACTCTATAGTAATTTTTTACTATAAGTTTAAGCAAAAAAATTAAAGCTGAGACATAATTTTATTATAGAGACTATCACATTCTAAATTAATATAACTTTTATTAAGATATATTTTTCTGTCGTCATTATCTTTTCTACTTCCAGTAGTATAAATTAAATTATTTTTAATTAATTTAGAAATTGATTTACTTATTGTACTACTGCTTTTATTTAATAATTCACCTATTTGCTTATTTGAAGCATAACAAAAAGTATATGAAATATCTTTTTTATTTTTTTTCATATCACTTTTTATATAAAGATATATAACAGCATAAACAAACTTATCTAATTCGGATATATCAAAATCAAATAAAAATGTTGGTACTACAAAAAAATTATATTTGATATTTTGTGATGATATGAAAGGTAAAACATTAATATTATTTTTAGACATAAATCTTAAATCCTTAAATTAGTATAAAGACATTTTAATATAAAAAACAAAATAAAAAAGGGCTTAAATGTATAAAATAAAAGCCCTTAACTAATTAAAAATTTAAGACAACAGAATACTAACACAAACATATATAATTACAACTTATAATCATTTTTGAAATACATATTTTAAAATTAATAAAATACTTAAAATATCAATCTACTTTAATCTACTATAGATTAAAAAAACACCATTATTTGAAGCGTACAGCCTTTATATAAAGACTTTTAATACATCATATACATAAATGTATATTTATATAAAAATAATCAAATACAATGTTTATCTATATCTGATAATTTGTTATAAAAATCATTAAAGCAACTTTTATAATCAATGTTAGTTGCCTCTCTATTCATTAAATAAAAAGACATAGCATTTTTGTATTTGACAAAATAATTATATTTTGTTTTTCTGTTTTTCTCATTGAATGAATATGCATCTTTTTTAAGAAGTTCGTAATTATCTTTATACTGGAAATATAAAGCCTGCCCCAGCATATAAGTTTCAAAATCTTTATTTGAATTAAACTTGTTGTTATTCGCTTTATTATCAATCATCGTAAAAAAATCTTTTTGCTTTTTATTAAAGTATTTATTAAATCTATCATAGACAATATTTTTATTTGAGTTCAACAAGTCGTTAAACTTAATACAATTAAAATCATCGGCTTTAACATCAAAATACTTTTTAATCATTTTATGTTTATTAAATGATATTTCATATCTTAAAATATTATTACTGTTTTTTGCTATCAATAAATCTGAGTATTCTTTGAAAGAATGATAATTAACATCGTTCGATAATTCTATTAAATCATTATATTTTGAATACAATTTATCACGGCTTTTTTTGGAAGTATGGAAATACAAAGTTTCATTGTTTACAAAGTCTTTATGTATTCGCTTTAATGTTCTATTCGGATATAAGATTTTTGAAAGTATTATCAAAGTATCTTTAATCGAATAATTATCTAATTTGATATTTTTAGTATAATCTAATTTCCTAACATTCGATTTATAAAAAACATCATCATTTAATTTTATAACTTCTTGAAGTGAATTAATCAAATAATCTACAACATAATTATAATTGCTTTTAGTGATATTATTTAAATAATTTTCTTTCAAAGTCTTAGCATTAAAATTGATGATTAAATCGTATGAAGCGGAGCTATTGACAACATCGTTGCCGTGATTTTCTCTAGTTTCAAGTAGTGATAATTTTTCAAGCCCACACACTTCATTTTTTATATAATTTGATAGATTATAGCTTTTTATATGAACTTTATATTTTGAATTATTTTTAATATCAAATACATTTTTGATTTTTTCTGAGTAGTCAAAATTGTTATAATCTTTCACAATATCATCGAACTTTATATTATTTTGTACTAAGCTATAATTTAATGATATTGTATCAAAACTAGATATACAACTTTTTTGATTTTGAATATTGCTATTTTTAAACGAGTTTGTTATATTTTGCATACTTTCCAGTCCTTATGTTTTTGAGTTTGCCGACTTCAAATATAAGGACTTTTTTATTATTTTTCAAGTATATTTCAAGCCTTAAAGTCAATAAAAATACTGTACAAAACTAGCTATAAAATCATACTCAAAAATGATGATGTGTAAAATTTTTACACAACGACACTATTAATTAATAAGCACTTCGTGTCGTTGTTGCTTTTTACTATATTTTAATACATTACTGTATAAACTAAAAATCAAAAATTGACATTCACGTGTCAACTTTTAAAAACTAAAAGTAAGCATAAAAATATTTGATAATAGCTTATAAGCTAACGCA